>NZ_JBEZLM010000004.1:456468-467245 GCF_040652095.1 Streptomyces sp. NPDC048290 | reverse complement strand
GGCGGCCGGGATCACCCACAAGCGAACCCGGCCCTACCGCCCCCAGACCAACGGCAAAGTCGAACGCCTCAACCGCACCCTGCTCGACGAATGGGGCTACGCCCGCCCCTACCGCTCAGAGACCGAACGACGCGACGCGTTCCCGCAATGGCTCCACACCTACAATCACCACCGCGGACACACCGCACTCGCAGGCAAACCACCCGCCAGCGGCGTCCCCAACCTCACAGGGCAATACACCTAGGGCGTCGACGTCCCCTGCGCGCGGGTGCGGAAGGCGTCCCAGGGTGTCAGGTCCATGCCCTCGTTCGTCTCCTCGTACCAGCCCGTGCCGTCCAGCCAGGCGCGGAGCCAGTCCTCCAGGCCCGGGGCGTCCACGTACCAGGCGTGCTCGGGGTCGTCAGCGTTGGGTTCGTAGAGGAGGACCGGGGAGCGGGGCGTGCGGCAGTCCACGCAGGCGTACATGCCGCAGCCCCAGTGGGATATCGGCAGCACGCCCTCGGGCCACAGCCAGTCGGGGTCGTCGCGGCTCCAGCCGCGTCGGCCGACGTACTCGGCGACCGCCGACGACTCCTCGGACGGGGAGCTGTCGAGCAGCGGCAGCAGTCCGTACTCCGGGCCGAATCCGCCGTCGCCTATCCGCGCATACAGGTCCGCGAGCAGTTGGGGCAGGGGGAATCCGAGCGTCGCCTCGGCGCGGGAGAGGGTCTCCCGGTCCACCGGGGCGGGGAGCGAAGTACGGCCCCACGGGTGGTCGTTGCGCGCCTTCGCCCGCACCTGGCTCAGCAACTGCTCGTTCGCGGTCATGACTTCATGGTGCCGGGTGCCACTGACATTCGGGGAGGGCTGTGGACAACCGTGAAGTTGTGGACAACCCGGCCGATCGCCGGGGCGGACCGCTCCGAGGGCACCCGGAGGGGTCAAGCGAGGTGTAGCCGTACTCCGTGGTCCGTCAGGAACGCGAGCAGTTCCTCGAAGGTCGCCGTGCGGGGGTGGGCGTACGGGGGCACGCCGAGGCAGGTGCGGGCCACGGCGGAGTCGTGCCAGACGAGAGTGAAGCCCCGGGCCGCGCCCCAGCGGCCGGAGAGGCAGTCGCGGAGGGCGTCCAGGCCCCAGCCGAAGTAGCCGCCGGGGCCGTTGACCGCCTCGCCGAGGGCGCAGAAGAAGCCGGGCTCGTCGGTGATGTGGCGGCCGTCGAGGTGGTACGTGGTGTCGGCGGGGCGGTCGGGGCGGTGGTGGGAGTGGTTGCGCAGAGCCGTGGTGAGCCAGTACTCGCGGGCCGCGGGGGTGCAGTCGGACCAGCGGCCGGCGCTCGCCGGGCGGCCCTCGCTCCACAGGTGCCAGACCTGTTCCGCCGCGCGTGGGGGCCGCTCCCCCCAAGGGGCCAGGGTGAGGTCCACGAGGTCGGGGCCGTGTGCCGAGGAGGTGCAGGACAGCAGGGGTCCCTCGGCCGCCAGCTGTATGGGGCGGCCGGAGGTGTCGACGCGCAGCACCTTCGCCTCGCCGAGCTTCGTCGCTCCGCGCACGGCGGAGCGCAGGGCGCCCCGGGGGGAGCAGCCGAGGAGGTGCACAAGAGGCGGTCCTGTGCGGGGTGGGCGGATGTGCGCCAGGTCGCGGCAGGTGCCGTACGGGGTGCCTGCCTCGGAGCGGGTGCGGTAGCCGGGGGAGAGGGGCGGGCACTGGGGGTAGTCGTACGGATTGTCCTCGGGGGTCCAGCCCTCGACGGTGATGTCGGTCAGGGACAGGTCGCGGGCGCATGGGCGGGCGTCCAGGACGAGGACCTCCTCCAGGTACCACTCCCCCACGGGGGTCTCGTGGCGGTCGAGGACGTCCAGGGTCAGTGGGCCGAGCGGGGCCCAGAGGCCGGTGCGCGCGCGGGTGACGGCGTCGGCGAGGGCGCCTTCCAGGGAGCAGCCCAGCAGTTCGTAGGTCTCCCGCGCGGGGGGGGGCGGTTCGTCGGTGAGGAGGCCGGTGACGTCCGTGCAGGTGCCCCATGGTTCCTCGTAGCCGGGGAGGTCCTCGTACTCGGCCTTCTGGTCGTAGGACAGCAGGGTGTACTTCGGTGGCTCCTGTGTGGTCGACGGGGACGGTGTCGCCGTCATGGGTTCCCCCTTGGTGTCGAGGCTCCGCGTGTGCCGGGGCTCAGGGCGGTCCGGCGCTGCGTTTCCGGCGGTGCGGGGGCACGCTGGATATGGGCAGGTAGGACCGGGCCCTAGGCGATCATCGCGAAGGGGCAGTGACTGTGAAAATCATCAACCTGATCCTCAACATCCTGTGGTTGATCTTCAGCGGGATCTGGCTGGCGCTGGCCTATACGCTCGCGGCGATCATCTGTTTCGTGCTGATCATCACGATCCCGTTCGGTATCGCCTCGCTGCGGATCGCGGGCTATGTGCTCTGGCCGTTCGGCCGGACCACCGTGGTCAAGCCGGAGGCCGGGGTGGGTTCACTGATCGGCAATGTCATCTGGATCATCTTCGCCGGATGGTGGCTGGCCATCGGGCACATCATCACCAGCATCCCGCTGTTCCTGTCGATCATCGGGATTCCGTTCGGCTGGGCGAACCTCAAGATGATTCCGCTCTCCCTGATGCCGCTGGGGCAGGAGGTCGTGTCGACCGACCGGCGGTTCGCCGGCTGGTGAGCGGGTCCGCGCGGGTCACCGCTGGCGGCCGGCCAGCTGCTCCAGGCGGGCGATGCGCTCGGCCATCGGGGGGTGGGTGGAGAACATCTTGGACAGGCCCTGGCCGGGGCGGAACGGGTTGGCGATCATCATGTGGCTGGCCGTCTCGATCCGGGGCTCCGGGGGCAGCGGAAGCTGCTTGGTGCCCGCCTCCAGCTTGCGCAGGGCGCTGGCGAGGGCGAGCGGGTCACCGGTGAGCTGGGCGCCTGAGGCGTCCGCCTCGTACTCCCGGGAGCGGCTGATGGCGAGCTGGATGACGGTGGCCGCGAGGGGGCCCAGGATCATGATCAGCAACATGCCCAGCAGGCCGGGGCCGTCGTCGTCGTTGGACCGGCCGATGGGGATGAGCCAGGCGAAGTTCACCAGGAACATGATCACGGAGGCGAGGGCTCCGGCGACCGAGGAGATCAGGATGTCCCGGTTGTAGACATGGCTCAGCTCATGGCCGATGACTCCGCGCAGCTCACGCTCGTCGAGCAGGCGCAGGATGCCTTCCGTGCAGCACACCGCCGCGTTGCGCGGATTGCGGCCGGTCGCGAAGGCGTTCGGGGCCTCCGTCGGCGAGATGTACAGGCGCGGCATGGGCTGGCGGGCCTGGGTGGAGAGCTCACGCACCATCCGGTAGAGGGCGGGGGCCTCGAATTCGCTGACGGGGCGGGCGCGCATCGCGCGGAGCGCCAGCTTGTCGCTGTTCCAGTACGCGTACGCGTTCGTCCCCAGCGCGATCAGGACCGCCACGATCAGGCCCGTGCGGCCGAAGAAGCTGCCGATGACGATGATGAGTGCGGACAGTCCCCCAAGGAGTACTGCGGTCCTTAGCCCGTTGTGCCGGCGGTGCACGGTACGCCCTCCAAGTCGTGCGGCAGGGGAACCCTTTGCTGTCTGATCTCTGTCTGATCGCTGTCTGATCTGCGATGCCACTGGTGTCGTGGTGTCACGTCCAGTGGACCCTCCCGTTCTGGTCAACGCCAGGCGAAGGCCAGTAGTTCCCTTTTGTTCGCCGGGTCGCGGATGGGCCGTCCGGGTGACGGGGCGGGCTCCGGGGGCAGCCGTATGCGCGGCGCGGCGGACGGGGGTCCGCGCGGGCGGCGGTTCAGGGTGGCGGGGGCAGGTCAGAAGAGGGGCGTGTCCGCGAACCGCAGGACGAGCTGGGGGGCTCCCGACAGGGCGATGCCGATGACGGCGGTGAGGGCGAGGGCGGCGGTGAGGGGGGCGGGGGCGGCGCCTTGGGGAGCCCCTCCCGGGCCTTCAGGGGCGCCCTCGGAGGCGCCTTCGGGGGCGCGGAAGAGGAGTGCCGTCCACTGGAGGTAGTAGTACAGGGCGATCACGACATTGGCGGCCATGACCACGGCCAGCCAGCCCAGGCCCGCGTCGACGGCCGCGCCGAACACGGTGACCTTGGCGAACAGGCCGATGACGCCCGGTGGCAGTCCGGCCAGGCAGAGCAGGAAGAACGCCATGAGGATCGCGGTGAGCGGGTTCGTGGCGTAGAGGCCCCGGTAGTCGCTGACGCGGTTGCGGGACCGCGTACGGGCCACCAGGGCGACCACGGCGAACGCGCCCAGGTTCACGGCGGCGTACATCAGCGCGTAGGCCAGGGTGGAGCCGACGGAGCGGCGGGGGTCGCCGGAGTACGCGGCGGCGGCGATCGGGACGAGGAGGTAGCCCGCCTGGCCGACGGAGGACCAGGCGAGCAGGCGTACGGCGCTGTACGCGCGGCCGGCCCGCTGGCGCAGGGCGCCGACGTTGCCGACGGTCATGGTGAGCGCGGCGAGCACGGCCAGGGCGGGCCCCCAGACGTCGGCGTACGACGGGAGGGCGACGACGGTGACCAGGATCAGGCCGGAGAAGCCGACCGCCTTGCCGACGACGGACAGATAGGCGGCGATCGGGAGCGGGGCTCCTACGTACGTGTCCGGCACCCAGAAGTGGAACGGGACCGCGGCCGTCTTGAAGGCGAAGCCGATGAGGGTGAGGACCACGCCGGTCTGGGCGAGGGTGGCGAGCTGTCCGTCGACGTCCTGGACGCGGGTGGCGATCTCGGTGAGGTACAGGGTGCCGGTGGAGGCGTACAGGAAGCTGACGCCCAGGAGGGTGACGGCGGTGGCGGTGACCGAGGAGAGGAAGAACTTCAGGGCCGCCTCGGAGGATCTGCGGTCGCCGTACTTGAGGCCGACCAGGGCGAAGGCGGGCAGGGAGGCGACCTCCAGGGCGACGATCAGGGTGGCCAGGTCGCGGGAGGCGGGCAGCAGGGCGGCTCCGGCGGCGGAGCACAGGAGCAGGAACCAGTACTCGCCGTCGGGGAGCGCCTTGTGGCTGTCCTTGAGGGCGGTGATCGACAGCAGGGCGGTCAGCAGGGCGCCGCCGAGGACCAGGAACTGCACGACGAGGGTGAAGCGGTCCGCGGTGTAGCTGCACACGTCCGGCGCGCCCGTGAGGCAGAACGTGGTGCGGTCGCCGTCCAGGAGCGGCAGCAGCAGGAGGGTCGAGGCGGCGAGGCCCGCCACGGAGACCCAGCCGAGGACGGCCTTGCGGCGCTCGCCGACGAAGAGGTCGGCGACGAGGACGGCGAGGCCGACCAGGGCGGCGACGGTGGGCGGCGCGATGGCGAGCCAGTCGACGGACTGGACGAGGGACGTGGCGGCCTGCTGGGCGAGCGCGCTCATCGGTTGCCTCCTGCGAGGAACTGCTGCACGGCCGGGTCGGTGAGGCCGAGGAGGGTCCTCGGCCACAGACCGGCGACGACGGTGAGGGCGACGAGCGGGGTCCAGGCCGCGTACTCGTACGGGCGTACGTCGGCGAGGCGGGGGGCGTCGCGCGGGACCGTGCCCATGCAGACGCGGCGGACCACGATCAGCAGATACGCGGCGGTCAGCAGGGTGCCGAACGCGGCGATGGACATGAAGGTCAGGAAGGCGGGGCGGCTGAGTCCCTCGGCCGGGTCGAACGCGCCGAACAAGGCGAGCATCTCGCCCCAGAACCCGGCGAGTCCGGGCAGGCCGAGGGAGGCGACGGCGGCGAAGGCGAGCAGTCCGCCGAAGCGCGGGGCGCGGCCGTACAGGGCGGCGCCGGTCTGTTCGGCGAGGGTGTCGAGGTCGGTGCTGCCGGTGCGGTCCTTCAACGCGCCGACCAGGAAGAACAGCAGGCCGGTGATGAGGCCGTGGGCGATGTTGGCGAACAGGGCGCCGTTCACGCCGGTCGGGGTCATCGTGGCGATGCCGAGCAGGACGAAACCCATGTGGCCGACGGAGGAGTAGGCGATGAGCCGCTTCAGATCGCCCTTGGCGCCCGGCCGGGCGAGGGCGAGACAGGCGAGCGAACCGTAGATGATCCCGACGACGGCGAAGGCGGCGAGGTAGGGCGCGAAGATCCGCATCCCGTCCGGTGCCACCGGCAGAAGAATGCGGACGAACCCGTACGTACCCATCTTGAGCATGACACCGGCGAGGAGGACCGAGCCGACGGTCGGGGCGGCGGTGTGGGCATCGGGCAGCCAGCTGTGCAGCGGCCACATCGGCGTCTTCACCGCGAGCCCGATGCCGACCGCCAGAACGGCGGTGACCTGCACGGATGTGGTCAGCGATCGGCCATTGTCAGTGGCGAGTGCCACTATGTCGAATGTGCCCGCGGTGATTCCGATCAGCAGCAGGCCGAGCAGCATGACCACCGAGCCGAGCAGCGTGTAGAGGATGAATTTCCCGGCAGCCGCGGTCCGGCCCTCGCCGCCCCAGCGGGCGATGAGGAAGTACATCGGGATGAGCACCATCTCGAAGGCGAGGAAGAACAGCAGCAGATCGAGGACGGCGAAGGTGGCGAGCGTGCCGCCCTCCAGCATGAGCAGCAGGGCGACGAACGCCTTCGGGGTCGGGCCCGAGGGCATCTTGAAGTAGGAGTAGAGCGCGCAGAGGAAGGTCAGCAGCGCGGTCATGACCAGAAGGGGGAGGGAAATGCCGTCGATGCCGAGGTGGATGCGCACATCGAGTGCGGGAATCCAGCTGATGTCCGTGCTGGCCTGGATCTTCGACGGCTGGTCGTGGTCGAAGCCCAGCACCAGGACGATCGTCGCGGCGAGGACCGCACCGGTCACGGTCACCCCGTGGCGGAGCACGGCCTGTTCGGGCGACTTCCCCTTCAGTCCGGGCGGCGCGGGCAGCAGAGCCGCGGCGGCGCCGAGGAGCGGGCCGACGACGACGAACGCCAGAAGGAACTGCATCACGGACTCGTTGATATCGATCACGCCTGCTCACGCTCCCGTGGCGACGAGGACGGCGGCGACCGCGAGAACGACGGTGCCGGCGAGCAGCGCGCTCACATAGGTCTGCACATTGCCGGTCTGGGCGCGCCGTACGGCGGCCCCCAGCCAGCGGGGTAGCGCCCCGGCCGCCTGGACGTAGGTGTCGACGACCTCGCGGTCGAGGAAGCGGACGAGCTGGGCCGAGGCCAGGACCGGGCGGACGAACAGCGCCGCGTACACCGCGTCGAGGTGGAAGCCCGCGGCGGCGGGGCGGTGCAGCGGGCCCAGTAGCAGCCGTCCGGGGTCGGCCGGGTCGGGTGCGTCGGCGATGTCCCCGTAGGCGGGGGTGTGGGTGGCGATGGCCTCGGCCTCGACGAGTCCCGCGTCCGCCTCCGGGTGGGCGGCGACGGCTCCCAGCGGGGCGCTCGCCGCGCGGGCCCGGGTGTGGCGCCAGGCCGCGTAGATGACGAGGCCGCCGGTGAGGGCGGCGCCGGTGCCGAGGACCGAGGTCAGCAGGGTCGGGCCGAGTTCACCGCCGTCGAACCAGCCCTGGAGTCCGCGGTAGGCGAACCCGCCGAAGGCGAGGGAGGGAGCGGCGAGGACCCACAGGACCAGGGTCATGGTGAGCGGCTGACGGCCGTGGTCGGGGGCCTCCTGGCCCTGGCCGCGGAAGGCGAGCAGCCACAGCCGGGTCGCGTAGGCGGCGGTGAGGACGGCGGCGGCCAGTCCGGCGACCAGGACGATCCAGCCCGCGGCGCCGGGGACGTGCGCACCGTGACCGGCGGTGACCTGCTCGGCCGCGCCGAGGACGGACTCCTTGGAGAAGAAGCCGCTGAACGGCGGGATCGCGGCGAGCGCGAGCAGCGCCACGGTCATCGTCCAGTAGGCGTCGGGGACACGGTCGCGCAGATCGCGCATGCGGGACATGGCGGCCAGCGAGTTGGTCCCGGCGGCGTGGATGATCACGCCGGCGGCGAGGAACAGCAGCGCCTTGAAGGCGCCGTGGGACAGGAGGTGGAAGACGGCGGCACCGCGGTCGCCGACGGCGAGGGCGCCGGTCATGTAGCCGAGCTGGCCGATGGTCGAGTAGGCGAGGACGCGCTTGATGTCGTCCTGGGCGAGGGCGGCGAGACCGGAACCGACCATGGTGACGGCGGCCATCACCGCGAGGACGACCATCGCGGCGGCGGACGCCTGGAACACGGGCAGCAGCCGGGCGACGAAGTAGACACCGGCGGCGACCATCGTGGCGGCGTGGATCAGCGCGGAGACGGGTGTGGGGCCCGCCATCGCGTCGGGGAGCCAGGTGTGCAGCGGGAACTGGGCCGACTTGCCCGCGACACCGGCCAGCAGCAGAAGGGCGATCAGGGTGGGGTGGTCCAGGCCGCCGTCGGCGACGGTCCGCAGGATCTCGGTGATGCGGAAGGACCCGGCGTCGGTGGCGAGGGCGAACAGACCGATGAGGAAGGGGACGTCGCCGAGCTTGGTGACGAGGAACGCCTTCAGGGAGGCGGCGCGGGCCTCGGGGGTCTCCCAGTAGTGGCCGACGAGGAAGTAGGAGCAGATGCCCATGACCTCCCAGCCGACCAGCAGCACCATCAGATCGCCCGAGTAGACGACGAGGAGCATCGCGGAGGTGAACAGGGAGACGAGCGCGGCGTAGGACGGATAGCGGGGGTCGTCGCGCAGATAGCCCATCGAGTAGATCTGCACACAGCAGGCGATGAAGGCGACCAGTACGGCGACGAGGGCGGCGAAACCGTCGATGTACAGGGCGAGATCGATGGGGACGGAGCCGGTGGGGGTCAGTTCGGTGGCCGCGTCGATCGGGGCGTCGCCGCCCTGGCGTACGGCGACCAGCACGGTGAGGACGAGGGAGGCCAGGGCGGGCAGGACCGCGAGCGGGCGGACGTAGCCGGGGCTGGACCGGCCGACGGAGAGACCGGCGGCGGCCCCCAGGAAGGGAAGGAGGGGGACTAGGACGGCGAGGGTGGTGGTGGTCACGCGGTGGCCTCAGCCTTCTCGGCGGCGCCGGTGGGCCGGTCGGTCGCGGTCGCTGTGGCGGGGCGGGGGCCGTCGGGTCCGGGGCCGTCGCCGGGGCCGGGGCCGTCGTCCGGGTCGTCGTCGGGGCCTTCGGCGGTGTCGCGGAGCTTGTCGATGTCCGAGGTGCCGCGGTTGCGGTAGACGGCGAGGACGATCGCCAGTCCGATGCCGATCTCGGCGGCGGCGATGGCGATGGTGAACAGGGTCAGGGCCTGGCCGGAGTGCAGGGTCTCCTCGGCGGCCTTGCTGAGCCAGACGTCGAAGGCGACGAGGTTCAGGTTGACGGCGTTGAGCATCAGTTCGACCGACATCAGCACGAGGATCGCGTTGCGGCGGGCGAGGACGCCGTACAGGCCGGTGCAGAACAGGAGGGCCGACAGCACGGCGGGATAGGCGAGGTGCATCAGCGGGCGCCTTCCTGGTCGGCGGCGACCCGGCCGGTGGCTTCCGGGTCGGCGGGCCCGGAAGTGGGCGGCTGGGCGGTGGACGGCGCCGGGGTGCGGGTGGCGGCGGTGCGGGTTCTGGCGGTCCCGGGGTCCGTGGCCGGCGGTGTCTTCGCCTTGCGGGACAGGACGATCGCGCCGACCAGGGCGGTGAGGAGGAGAACGGAGAGGGCCTCGAAGGGGAGGACCCAGTTCTGGAAGAGGCTCTCGCCGGTGACGCGGGTGGAACCGGCGGCGGCGCCCTCCAGGTCGATCCAGGTGGTGCGGAAGGCGTCGGCGACCACCCAGATGAGACAGCCCGCGGCGACCACGGCCACGCCGAGGGCGACCCAGCGGTTGCCGGAGTCGGCGTCGGGGCTCTGGCCGATGGGCGCCTTGGTGAGCATCAGTCCGAAGAGCAGGAGGACGACGACGGAACCGACATAGATCAGGACCTGGACCCAGGCGATGAACTCGGCGGTGAGGAGGAGGTACTCGACGGCGAGCCCACCGAGGGCGACGACCAGCCAGAGGGCGGCGTGGACGAGTTGCCGGGTGGTGACGGTGATGATCGCGGCGCCGAAGGTGACCAGGCCGACCAGGAGGAAGGCGATCTCCACGCCGGTGGGGGAGAGGAAGCCGCGGGTCTCGGGGGCGGTGGAGGTGGTGGCGGTGGTGAGGGTGGTGTGGGCGGCCGTCATGGCGGAGGTGGTGAGCGCGGCGAGGGTCACGAGTCGTCTCCCTCGGGCTCGGGGTCCGGGTCTGGGTCCGGGTCGGGGTCCGGGTCCGGGTCGGGGTCCGGGTCGGGGTCCGGGTCCGGGTCCGGGTCTGGGTGGTGGGGGGCGGGGCGGTTGGGCTTGGGGCCGTCGGGTGCGGGGGCTTCGGGCTCGGGACGGTCGGGTGCGGGGGCTTCGGGCTCGGGACGGTCGGGTGCCGGGGCTTCGGGCTCGGGACGGTCGGGTGCCGGGGCTTCGGGGGGCTGGGGGGTGGACTCCGGGGTGCGCTCCGGTGAGGGCTCCGGGGTGGCTCCCCGGGTGGCGGGGGCCTCAGGGGCTTCGGCGGGGTTTACGCCCGGGGCTGGTGGGGTGGGTCGGGCGGAGTTCGGCTCGGGCGGGGTGGGGGCGGGCTCGTCGGGGTTGGGCTCGGGGGCGGTGCTGGGCTCCGGGGTGCCGTTGGCCTTCGGAGCGGCCTGGGCGTCCCTCGCCGGTTGCGCGTCCTTCGCCGGCTGGGCGCTCTTGGTGGTCCTCGCGGCCTCGGTGGTGTTCGGGGCCTGGGCGTCCTCGGGTGCCTCGGTGTTCTCCGGTGCCTTTGCGTCCTCCGGTGCCGGGGATTTCTCGGCGGCTCTTGCGGCTTCGGCGTCCGCCGGTGTCTGAGCGGCCTCGGCGGCCCTTGCGG